>NZ_CP023434.1:2527500-2572159 GCF_003546865.1 Suicoccus acidiformans | reverse complement strand
AGGAGTAAGATAGAATGACAGAAGAGTCAAAGAATCAATATGATGCTAGTCATATTCAAGTATTAGAAGGACTTGAAGCAGTTCGCAAACGTCCCGGCATGTATATCGGAACGACCAGTGTCGATGGCTTACACCACTTAGTATGGGAAATCGTGGATAATGCGATTGATGAAGCCTTAGCAGGTTACTGTGATTTTATTCAAGTTATCATTGAGGCCAATAATAGCATCACTGTTATTGATAACGGCCGCGGGATACCTGTTGATATCCAACCCAAAACAGGCCGTCCAGCCATTGAAACGGTTTATACCGTCCTTCATGCTGGGGGTAAATTTGACGATAGCAACTACAAAGTTTCAGGTGGCTTACACGGTGTGGGGGCAGCTGTTGTGAATGCTTTAACGACGAATCTTACCTTGGAAGTGAAACGCGACGGTAAACTCTACCATATTGAGTTTGAACGCGGTAAAGTGAGCCAAGAATTAGAAGTGATTGGGGAAGTAGAAAACACAGGAACAAAAGTTAATTTCATTCCAGACCCAATCATCTTTACCGACACCGTTGATTTCCGTTATGAAACCTTACGTGAGCGAATCCAAGAATTAGCTTTCCTGAACCGAGGACTTGAAATCTCAATTGAAGATCGCCGAGAAGAGCGAGAGAATAAGCATTCTTATCACTATGAAGGAGGAATTCAATCTTATGTTGAATTCCTAAACGAAGACCGCGAAAGCCTACATGACCAAGTGATTCATCTTGAAGGCGAAGAGGACGACATTACGGTTGAAATAGCCTTACAGTACACAACAAGCTACAATACTAGCCTACTTTCATTTGCGAATAATATCCATACCCATGAAGGGGGCACACATGAATCAGGTTTCAAAGCTGCGCTTACCCGGGTGATTAATGAATATGGACGCAAACAGAATATTATTAAAGAGAATAGTGACAACTTAACAGGTGAAGATACGCGCGAAGGACTCACTGCAGTGATTTCTGTGAAGCACCCAGATCCACAATTCGAAGGCCAAACCAAAACAAAATTAGGCAATTCTGAAGTCAGATCAATTGTTGACCGCGTATTCTCTAAAGCTTTGGATACCTTTCTTTTAGAAAATCCAAGAATCGGCAGACAAATTGTCGATAAGGGAATCTTAGCTGCGCAAGCAAGAACAGCAGCCAAGCGTGCTCGGGAAATGACTCGCAAAAAATCTGGTCTCGAAATAGCCAATCTCCCGGGTAAATTAGCAGATTGTTCTAGTCGCAATCCCGAAAAGAACGAATTATTTATCGTTGAGGGTGATTCAGCTGGTGGATCAGCTAAACAAGGTCGCTCTAGAATGTACCAAGCTATCTTGCCAATTCGAGGGAAGATTCTGAACGTAGAAAAAGCATCCATGGATCGTATTCTAAATAATGAAGAAATTCGATCTCTATTTACAGCTATGGGCACAGGTTTCGGTTCAGAGTTCGATGTTTCGAAAGCTCGTTATCATAAATTAATTATCATGACCGACGCGGACGTGGACGGAGCTCATATTCGTACCTTGTTACTGACTTTAGTATACCGATATATGCGACCTTTAGTCGATGCAGGCTATGTTTACATCGCTCAACCACCGCTTTATCAGATCAAACATGGTAAGAAAGAGATTTACTTAGATTCCGACGAACAGTTAGTAAGATGGCAGAAAGAAAATCCAGATGCAAAGTATCGTCTACAAAGATATAAAGGTTTAGGTGAAATGGATTATGAGCAGTTGTGGGAGACCACGATGAATCCAGAAAATCGCCGTTTATTAAAAGTTACTGTTGAGGATGCGGAGGAAGCAGACATAGTGATGTCTATGTTAATGGGAGATGATGTACCACCTCGTCGTGAATTTATTGAAGAGAACGCGGTTTATGTACAGAATTTAGACATCTAATCTAAAAAAAGAAGGGGTTAAGAATTAATGAGTGAAGAATTTGGTGCAAATCACCGAGAGTATGAAATTGTAGATTTGCCTAAAGAAATGCGCACTTCTTTCCTTGATTATGCCATGAGTGTTATTGTCTCACGCGCACTGCCTGATGTACGCGATGGTTTAAAACCAGTGCAGCGGCGGATTCTTTATGGAATGAGCGAATTAGGTGTGACACCTGACAAACCACACAAAAAATCTGCTCGTATTGTCGGGGACGTTATGGGGAAATACCATCCACACGGCGACTTGGCAATTTACGAAGCAATGGTCCGTATGGCCCAACCATTTAGCTATCGGCAAATGCTCGTCGATGGCCACGGGAACTTTGGTTCTGTCGATGGTGATGGAGCAGCGGCGATGCGGTATACGGAATCCCGAATGAGCAAAATTGCCCTAGAAATGTTGCGTGACATCAATAAGGATACGATTGACTTTCAGGAGAATTATTCCCAAGAGGAAACCGAACCCGTTGTATTACCTGCCAGATTTCCTAATCTCTTAGTCAACGGAGCAGCGGGAATTGCTGTAGGGATGGCAACAAATATTCCACCGCATAATTTAGGTGAAGTAACGGATGCTTTAGTTCAATTGATGCATCGACCGGACATTAGTGTTAAAGAACTCATGGAGTACCTACCTGGTCCAGATTTCCCAACGGGTGGCATTGTTATGGGCAAAGCTGGCATTCGCAAAGCTTACGAGACAGGGAAAGGTAAAATCATTGTCCGAAGTAAGGTAGAAATTGAAGAAATTAGCAATGATCGCGAACGAATAGTGATTAGTGAAATTCCTTATGGGGTCAATAAGGCTAATCTAGTGAAACGTATTGCTGAATTGGCCCGTGAGAAGAAAATTGAAGGGATTACCTATGCCAACGATGAATCAGGCCGTGAAGGGATGCGTATCGTTGTAGAGATACGTAGAGATACAAGTGCAAGTGTCGTCTTAAATAATCTATTTAAGTACACTCAGATGCAAGTTTCTTTTGGGATTAATATGTTAGCCATTGACCACGGTGTACCTAAAATTCTGAATTTAAAAGATATTCTATCGAAATATTTAGCACATCAAGTCGAAGTGATTCGCAGAAGAACTGCTTACGAGAAACGAAAAGCAGAAGACCGGGCGCATATCTTAGAAGGTTTACGGATCGCATTAGATCATATCGACGAAATCATTAATATTATTCGATCATCAGCTGATCCTGACACAGCTAAAAATTCCTTGATAGAAAATTACCAATTGACAGATATTCAAGCTCAGTCAATTCTCGATATGCGCCTTGTCCGTTTAACTGGACTGGAACGAGATAAAATTGAGGCTGAATACAATGACCTCAAGGAGCTTATTAAGCACTTAGAAGAGATTTTAGCAAGTGAAACACGGATATTTGAGATTATCGAAGATGAATTAATCGAAATCAAGACACGATTCGATGACGGTCGCAGAACTGAAATCCGGGGAGGCGAATTAGTCGATATAGACGATGAGGATTTAATCCCTGAAGAGGATATTCTAATTGCCTTGACGACCAACGGCTATATTAAACGTATGACTGATGATGAATTCAATGTTCAAAAACGTGGTGGCCGAGGTGTTAAAGGAATGGGAGTAGCCGATGATGACGCAGTACAAAATCTAGTCTCTTGTTCTACACATGATACGCTACTATTCTTTACCAATAAAGGCAAAGTTTATACTGCTAAAGGATACGATATACCAGAATATAGCAGGGCTGCTAAGGGGCTGCCTATTGTTAATTTAATCCAAATTGAAAAAGACGAGATTGTTAAAACAGTTATCGCAGTTAACCAAGAGGATGAGGCACAAGGGAAGGCTGATAATCGCTTCCTCGTCTTTATAACCCGAGACGGTACAGCTAAGCGTACTCAGGCTAGCGAATATTATAATGTGCGCAATAGTGGACTTATCGCGATTAATATTAAAGAAGGCGATACCTTAGTCGAAGTTTTAGAGACAAACGGAGAACAAACAATTATTATTGGAACTCATGATGGGAATGCTATGACCTTTAGGGAAAACCAACTTCGGGCGATGGGTCGCACAGCCACGGGTGTTCGAGGCATTCGTCTTAAAGAAAATGATTATGTCGTGGGAGCCGCGACGTTAACAAGGGATCAAGAAGTTCTGATTGTGACAGAGAAAGGCTACGGTAAACGGACTCCTGCTGAAGCATATACCCCTAAAAATCGAGGTGGTGTGGGAGTTCGCACTGTTAATGTTACGGATAAGAACGGAAAACTTGCGGGAATTGTCGCGATAGATGGCACAGAAGATCTCATGATTATGACAGATGAAGGAGTAGCCATTCGCTTAAAGACCGACAATGTTTCCCAAACATCAAGAGCAACTCAAGGTGTACGTGTTATTCGCCTAGACGAAGGCGCAAATGTAAGTTCCATTACCCTAATTGTCTCAAGTGACGAAACGGACGGAACGAATGACATATCAGATGAAACAGAGAATGAAGATACAGTCTCTTAATTATTGTGAATTACAGAAGGTGTAAGAATATGCTCAAATATATTTCCTTAGTGATTTTTACTTTGATTCTATTTAATTCCAATCTAAAAAAAGTTTCTTAATAAAATTTAACTTGCTTAGATGAATAAAAAAAGCTATAATATTTTACCGTGAGTATGAATATACTCTCCTTGCTCTGGAAAGAGCCAATTAGACCAAAAGGAGGTGCAAGAATGAGCCGCAAATACGAAATTCTATATATTATTCGTCCTGATTTAAATGAAGACGATAAGAAAGAATTAGTTGAACGTTTCGATGCGATTATTACTGATAACGGATCTGAAATCGTTGAATCTAAAGATTGGGCTAAACGTCGTCTTGCTTATGAAATTGAGGATTACAAAGAAGGTATTTACCATCTTGTAAACGTCAATGCAGACGATTCCGTTGCAATTGATGAATTTGATCGTCTTGCTCGAATCAATCGTGATATTTTACGTCACATGGTTGTTCGCTTAGATGATTAATTTGTTTCACGTGAAACATTTAAGGAGGAGTAAAATTGAACACAGTCCAGTTAGTCGGTCGTTTAACTCGAGAAGTTGATTTACGTTTTACGTCGTCTGGGGTTGCCGTGGGAACATTTACCATTGCAGTAAATCGCAATTTTACGAATCAACAAGGTGAACGTGAAGCTGACTTCATTAACTGCGTTATTTGGCGCAAACAAGCTGAGAACTTCGCGAACTTTACCCGTAAAGGTTCACAAGTTGGGATTGAAGGCCGAATTCAGACGCGTAATTATGAAAATCAGCAAGGGCAACGAGTTTATGTAACGGAAGTTGTTGTTGATCAGTTTCATTTATTAGAGCCTAAGTCAGTTACTGAACAAAGACCGAAGGAATCTAATAATTCATATGATTCGAATCAATACGGCGCATCACAGAGTAATTACACTGCTTCGCCACAACAGCCTTCATATAACGAACCACAACAACAAAATTCTTTTAATGCAAGTCCATCAAGTAATCCTTTTATGGAAGATGGTCATCCAATCGACATCTCAGAAGATGACTTGCCGTTTTAAAATCTATTAAGGAGGAATAACTTATGGCTCAACGTCGTGGAGGAAGACGCAGAAGACGCGTATGTCACTTCTGTGCTAACCATATCGATCAACCAGATTATAAAGATACAGAACTTTTACAACGCTTTATATCTGAAAAAGGTAAAATCTTGCCACGCCGTGTAACAGGAACATGTGCGAAACACCAACGCACATTGACTTCAACTGTTAAACGTGCTCGTATCATGGCATTATTACCATTTACAGTCCAAGATTAATATAGTAAAGTGGGCATCCGAGAGGATGTCCACTTTATTTTGTTCCATGTGAAACATTTCTAACGATGCATAAATGTTATGAATATGATAAAATAGGATGAAGTTAGAAAGAGAGGTGAATTATGCCCTCCAAGGATAAACTGAAGCGATTTGTACTGATATTACAGTCTTTAGATTTTCGCTGGCAATTATATATCATCGTTGTTAGCTATATTCTTATCATGCTATTCGCTTTACTACGTTTTTGGCAAATTGGAGTTTTGTTACTTATACTCCTGATTCTATCAGTTGTTTTTATAATTTTAAATGTTGATAAAATTTTAAGTAATCTAAATATTCTTGCCAGTGACTTATCGAAAGACATTAAAGACTCTCAAGAAAATGCTCTATTTCGTTCACCTATTGGTATTATTATTTATAGTGATAATTTAAGAGTACGTTGGTTAAATCCGTCTATGCAAAGTTTCTTTGCCGAAGAAGATCTCTTAGGTAATCGTCTGGATGAATTGAATCCCATATTCAGCGAAATTCTTAAACTATCCTGTGATGAACAATGGCAATTAGTTAGCCTGGGTGAATGCACCTTTAAGGTCATTCACCAGAAAGAAGTTCATGCGATATATATGATGGACGTTAGTGAGGAAGCTGATATTCTGCAACAGCGTCAATTTGATCGAATTGTATTCGGCTTTCTGATTCTAGATGATTATGATGAAGTTCAAGATTCTCTTGATGATAATCAGGCAGCATCAATTGATGCAGATTTAATTCATCGTCTAAACGCCTGGTCTAATGGACACGGGATTTATATTAAACGGATAGATGAAGAACGCTTTATTCTACTCATGAATAAGGAATCTTTAAATCGACTCGAAGAAGAAAAATTCCAATATTTTAATGAGTTGAGAGAGTACTTTTACGCTAGAAACATACCTCTTTCTGCAAGTATAGGTATCGCGTATTCCAATGAGGATGATTATAGTGTCTTAGAGTTAAGTAAACAAGCACAATTAAATCTTGAGTTAGCTTTAGGAAGAGGTGGCGATCAGACAGTCATTAAGGCCAATGACGGTCCGGCTAGATTTTATGGTGGCAACACAAACCCAAGTGAAAAAAGGACTAATGTAAGAGCTAAATTGGTTTTCCAAGCTTTACAAACATCAATCCAACAAAGCGAAGTTATCCTTATTTCAGGTCATAAGTCTCCGGATATGGATTCAATAGGCTCTGCTTTAGGCGTTTATAAGCTAACTCAACAACTGAATAAACAAGCCTATATTATCTTAAACGAGAATAAATTGAATAAAGATATCACTCAATTATTAAGTTTACAGAACCCTACAAAAATGCAAGATGTTTTTATTAGTCCTGAAGAAGCTAGTACTTTAGTAAATGCTTCTACTCTGCTTATATTGGTAGATCATCATCGACCGTCTCTAAGCGAAGCAGAAAGCTTGTTGAATCTATGTGATACTGTTATTATCGATCATCATCGACGCAGTGAAGACTTTCCAGAAAGAGTTGTTCTAACCTATATTGAACCTTATGCTTCTTCTGCATCTGAAATGATAACGGAATTCTTCATGAATCAACAGAATACTGAAGAGTCACTAAGTAAGTTTGAGGCTACGGCCTTGTTGGCAGGAATTATTGTTGATACAAATAATTTTGCTTCCCGGACAGGTTCACGAACCTTTGATGCAGCCAGTTATTTGAAATCACGAGGAGCTAATACAAATGATATTCAACGTATCTTAAAAGAAGATTACGCATCTATTATTCAAAAGAATCAATTGCTTGAACAGATGGAGATTCGTGAAGACGGCACTGCTATTACGGTTGCGGAAGATAATGATATTTATAGTAATATTATTCCATCGCAGACAGCTGATATGATGTTAGATATTATCGGTGTAGAAGCATCCTTCGTCATTTATCGAAGAGATAAGGGACAAGTTAATATAAGTGCAAGAAGCTTAGGAAAAATCAATGTTCAGACCATTATGGAAAAACTTGGCGGTGGAGGTCATCTTAATAATGCGGCAACTCAAATTTACGATGTATCTGTCCAAGAAGCATACCAACAATTAATTGAAGTTATTGAAGCGATATAAGGAGGAGAATTATGAAAGTTATTCTATTACAAGACGTTAAGAAACAAGGAAAAAAAGGTGATGTTATTGAGGTTTCAGATGGTTACGGAAGAAATTATTTAATTAAAAATGGCCTAGCTAAAGAAGCTAGCGCTGCTGCTCTAAACCAATTAAAATCGAAAAAGAAAGCTGAAGCACGTATGGCTGCTGAACATTTGGAAGAATCAAAAGAGACTAAAGCAGCTATTGAAAAAGAAAATGTTATTGTAGAAATTAAAGTGAAACTTGGCGAAGATGGTCGTCTCTTTGGTGCAATTACGCCTAAGCAAATTGCCGATGAACTAGAAGACCAGTATGATATTCAAGTAGACCGTAGAAAAATACAATTAAAAGAAAATTTATCAGCTGTAGGAAATTACGAGGTACCGATTAAACTCCATCCAGATGTTCAAGCGGCGATTAAAGTTAATGTAATCGGCGAGTAATAGAATTGGCTAAAATGTTTCACATGAAACATTTTAGCCAATTCTTTATTATCAAAATCTTCGTTTTTATGCTATATTAGATGAGCTAACATAGTGAAATGTAAAGGAAGGTGAGCAATTGGAACAAGCATTTGATCGTGTCTTACCTTATAGTGAAGAGGCTGAGAAATCTGTTCTAGGTGCTTTGCTGTTAGATCCAATCAAGATGGGGACAGTCACAGCTATAATAGAGGAAGAAGATTTCTATAAAAGAAGTCACCAGCTTATTTTTGCTGCGATGGCGACTATTTTTGATAATAATGGTTCCATTGATTTAGTAACTTTATATAATCAATTAGATTCTTATGACCAATTAGAGAACGTTGGGGGTAATGAATATTTACTTGATTTAGCAGAATTTACACCGACAGCAGCTAACATCGAAGATTATGCTCATATTGTCCGAGATAAGGCTACTTTGAGAAGACTTATCTCGGCGAGTCAGACGATTAGTCAATTAGCCTACGAGGAAAGCGATGAAGTCTTAAATATTATTGATCAAAGTGAAAAGTTGATTTTATCTATCGGTGATGATAGTCAAAGCACGAGACCGAGAGCAATGCGTGAGTTAATCGGGGAAGCATTTGAGCGAATTGTCGAATTATCTGAAAGAAAGCAAGATATAGTAGGTTTGCCGAGTGGCTATATAGAGCTTGATAAATTAACCACGGGTTTTCGTCCCGATCAATTAATAATTATTGCTGCAAGGCCTGCAGTCGGTAAGACAGCCTTTGCTCTAAATATTGCTCAGAATGTAGCTACAAAATCGAAAATTCCCGTAGTGGTATTTTCCCTGGAAATGGGGTCTGTTGATCTCGTAAATCGGATGATCTGTGCAGAGGGCAATATAAATGCTACCAATTTAAGAACTGGTCAATTGACGCAAGACGAGTGGGAAAGCTTAATGGTGGCAACAGACGTATTAAAAGATGCACCGATTTTTATTGATGATACCGCAGGAATTAAAGTTTCAGAAATCCGAGCTAAATGCCGAAGACTTAAGCAAGAAAATCCTGACTTGGGATTGATTGTAATTGATTACTTGCAGCTAATTGAAGGGACTGGAAAAGAGAACCGACAACAAGAAGTATCAGAAATTTCCCGTCAATTAAAGAAATTAGCTAAGGAACTTGGGGTTCCTGTTATTGCTCTCTCGCAATTATCTAGAGGTTTAGAGCATCGCCAAAATAAAAGACCTATGTTAAGTGACATTCGGGAATCAGGTTCTATTGAACAAGATGCGGATATTGTTGCCTTTTTATACCGTGAAGACTACCATCAGAAAGAAGATGATGAAGAGCAGAACGCTTATCAAGACGACATGCCTGATAATACGGTTGAAGTTATTTTGGCCAAGAATAGAAGTGGTGCGAGAGATACAGTAAATTTACTATTCAAGAAAGAGTATAATAAATTTTCGAGTTTATCTTTTAGGGCAGATCAACCTGAATTTAACCCATAAAAAAGAGCCAAATTTCCTTGGCTCTTTTTTATTTTGTAAATCCCCAATAATTAACGCCTTCGTCAAGGAAAATCGATTCATCAAGCCCTTGAATGCTATACATCTTAGTCAAATCATCATTCGGATCATTGACATAAACTTTACCATTATTGTAGCCGCGAATTAAGAGAATATGCCCAATATCTGTAAAAAAACCTGGTTCAACAGAGGCAACAATCAACTCCCCTTTATCTAAACCTTTCATGGCTTCATAAAAGTTGCCGCCATAATTCATAAATTGATAATCAAATGCCTCAGCAAAATCACCAAATATTAGCCAGGATGTTCCTTCATTATTGACATAATAATCCCCTTTACTCCAGGCTAGAATATCAGTCGGCAAGATTATTTTGTTTGAAAAGTAACTTTCGAGCATGGCTAAAGTTAATATAGCACAACCAGCATCCCCTAAAGGTTCGTAATATTCATTGCCATATTTGATATTACGCCATTCAGGATCTTTCTGAAGTAGTAAAGGTACATCAAATTGTTTGGGGCTTAGGTTCATATACTGGGCTGGATAATCAGGGAGAATATGTTGACTCACATCTTCTTCATTAATGTTATATATATCAAGAGTATTAAGCACAGAAGCTTGATTGGCGAGTAAATCATCTGCATATGGTTGGATAAGCGATTGTAAAGTATGAATGCTTTCAGGATTATTTAGTGAAAAATTACGCATCTTATGATGTATTTGCTCCTCCTCTTCAGAAGTTAAGCCAGTAATCTGTTGACGGCTTTCTGACGGGGGCGGTTCAGTCTGCAATAGAGTCTTGGAGTCAGATTGTTGAATCTCATTTTCAGATTGATTGCTTCTCAGTACCGCAAAAATTAAAAAAATGGACAGTAACGCTATAGCGAGGGTTATCGTAGCTGACAATATATTTTTATTCTGCTGTTTCACTTTGTTTACTCCTTTTAGTAGAGAAAAATTCACTTTATCAGTTTAAACGAATTGATTTAAAATAACAATAAAAAGCTTCGATTGAAACCTATCTGTAAAAAAGTAACAATATTTATTGGCACATATAATTATACTTTATTGTGGTGAATTAATAGATATTTTTTTGCAGTAAATTATAGAATATTAGTTCCAGATAAGCTATTATATAAAAAGCTTTTAAAATAATAAAGCAATACAACATATGGGAGGGAAATCGATGAGTCCTAGAAAGTGGAGTAGAGAAGAAATTATCGAAAATGCGGAAGCCTGTGATGTACGATTTATTCGACTGATGTTTACGGATATCTTTGGAGTAGTAAAAAATGTTGAAATTCCCCGTTCACAATTGGAGAAAGCTTTAGATGGTGAAATGGGATTTGATGGGTCATCCATTGATGGTTTTGTGCGAATTGAAGAAAGTGATATGTTTCTAATACCTGATTTAGACACATGGTTGGTATATAACTGGAATGGTGAGGGGGGGCGTGTTGCTTCACTTATCTGTGACGTCGATGACCAAAACCATCTGTCTTTTCTAGGCGATCCACGTAATAATTTAAAACGCGTCTTGAATCGATTAAAGGACTTTGGTTTTACTTCTTTCAATTTAGGGCCTGAGCCAGAATTTTTCTTATTTAAACGAGATAGCAACGGTAATCCAAGTATGAATCTGAATGATCATGGAGGATATTTTGATTTGGCGCCGACCGACTTAGGCGAAACATGTCGCCGTGACATTGTCTTGGAGTTAGAAGAATTGGGCTTTGAAATTGAAGCTAGCCATCACGAGAATGCTCCAGGCCAACATGAAATTGATTGGAAGTATAGTGATGCCTTGACCGCAGCGGATAATATCCAAATTTTCAAGTTAATTGTTAAGACAGTCGCTTTACGCCATAATCTGCATGCTACTTTTATGCCGAAACCGATTTATGGTATCGCAGGAAGTGGAATGCATTTCAATGTATCTCTATTTACGGAGGAAGGCAATGCCTTTTATGATCCAAATTCTGATGATCAGTTATCGGATATAGCGCATTATTTTATTGGGGGCTTACTGAAGTACGCTAAAGGTTACACGGCCATTGTCAATCCAACAGTCAATTCCTATAAACGGTTGGTTAGCGGTTATGAAGCACCGGTATATATTGCTTGGAGTGGTCAAAATCGTAGTCCCTTAGTGCGTATTCCAGCAGCCAGAGGTAACTCAACACGGGTTGAGGTTCGCAGTGTGGATCCTTCCGCGAATCCTTATTTGGCACTAGCAGCCTTGTTAGCAGCAGGCTTGAAAGGTATTGAAGATCAGATTGTGCCACCACATTCTGTACAACGAAATATCTTTGATATGACTCAAGATGAACGTAGCCATGAACATATTGACCGTTTACCTGAAACACTTAAGGAAGCTATCTTTGAGTTTGAGAATGAACCAGTTATTCTCGAAGCGATGGGAGAACATATTTCAAGGAATTTTATTGAAGAAAAGACCATTGAATATGAGGCCTATCAAGAACAAGTGACCCAATGGGAATTAGAGAAATATTGGAATTTCTATTAAAATCTCATGCATCGAGTGAAATTATTTCACTTGGTGCATTTTCTTTTGTACAATTTATCTATAAAGAAGAAAAGAGGTTGTGATATGGCTTTTAATACGGCAGTAATGCAATATTTTGAGTGGTATTTAGATGATGATGGAAAGCTCTGGCAACAACTTGCTGAGGATGCTGAACATTTGAATGAATTGGGCATAACCCATCTATGGATGCCTCCGGCTTTTAAAGGTACCGGAACGAATGATGTAGGTTATGGGGTGTATGACTTATATGATTTGGGTGAATTCGACCAACAAGGAACTGTTCGGACTAAATACGGTACGAAAGATGAGTATATACAAGCAATCCGAGCTTTGAAAGATCAAGGAATCAAACCGATTGCAGATGTGGTGTTGAATCACCGAGCTAATGGGGATGAAAAGGAACGCTTTCCCGTCCTGAAGATGGATCCAAATAATCGCCAACAACCAATTTCTGATGTTTATGAAATTGAGGGCTGGACTCATTTCACTTTCCCAGGACGCAAGGGGAAATATAGTGATTTTACTTGGCACTATTATCACTTTTCCGGTATTGATTATGATGCATTAAATGAAGAGACCGGCATCTTTATGATTATGGATGAGAATCATGGTTGGGCTGACAATGAATCAGTCGATGACGAAAAAGGAAACTATGATTATCTCATGTTCTGTGACGTGGATTATAGTGAGCCAGAGGTTGTTGAAGAGACTTTAAAATGGGTCGAGTGGTATATTGAAGAAACAGAAGTTGAAGGTTTCCGTCTAGACGCTATCAAACACATTGACCGTGATTTTATGGAGCAATTTATTAAACATGTGAAAGAAAAATACGGAGATGATTTCTATGTGTTTGGTGAATATTGGGATCCCGATTATGATGGTGAGGGTGGATATTTACAAGATGTGGATTATATATTTAAATTGGTAGATGTCTCCTTACATAATAATTTCTTCATGGCGAGTAAAGCAGGTGGAAGTTATGATATGCGTAAAATCTTAGATGGAAGTCTCCTTAACGAGCAGCCTTGGAATGCCGTTACCTTTGTAGAAAATCATGATACCCAGTGGGGGCAATCACTGGAAGCGTCGGTTGAGCCATGGTTCAAGCCATTAGCTTATGCGATGATTTTACTGTTACAAGATGGTAACCCTACGATTTTTTATGGGGATTATTATGGTGTGAAGAATGAGCATCCATTTGATGGCTTACAGTATGAATTAGATGGTTTGCTTTATTTGCGTAAGTATCATGCCTATGGAGAAGAAATACGTTATTTCGATGATGCACAGTGTATTGGTTGGACCCGTTTGGGTAACGATGAATTTCCGAATGGTCTAGCCGTAATTATGACCAATGGGGATATGAGTGAAAAGCAAATGCATATGGGCCGGGCAAATTCAGGCAAAAAATTTGTTGATTATTTGGGAAATAATGATGCAGTTGTAGAAATCGATGAGAATGGAGACGGTCTGTTTCCAGTGGGGCCAGGATCTGTTTCAGTATGGATCAACCAGGAAGCCGTTGACAATTACCAAGCATAACCTACGCAATTGTCTTAAGATAGTGCCCTTCTCAACTGTCTCGTTTTGATGGTTGAAGAGGGATCTATTTTTGCTTAAAGGAAGAAAAACTAAAGCTATAAAGTAATTGTGAATATTCTGTTTTATTTTGTGAAAAATCTAAAAGAATCATCCACCTATTCGTAAAAGTTTGCTATGATAAGGTCAGTAGTTAATTGAAGGGATGATAAAGTGAGTCAAGAGAGAAAACGCGGCTTTGAAGTTATTCAAGCCTATCAAGCGCAAAATATCGAGTTACCTCAAAGAGCGACCACACATGCTGCAGGCTATGACATTGCCGCGGCAGAAGATGTTGTATTGCCAAGTTTCTATAAGCAAATTTTTAAGCACGTGGCTTTAGAATTGAAACAATGGATTCATGGGAGCGGCCAGGACACATCGAGAGCCACAGAGGCAGAGATACTTCAGCCAACCCTTGTGCCGACTGGTTTAAAAGCTTATATGCAAGAAGATGAGTATTTGCAAATTGTAAATCGCTCCAGCAATCCCCTTAAGCGACGTCTTATGTTACCGAATGGCTTTGGTGTGATTGATGCAGATTATTATAATAATCCATCCAATGAAGGACATATTTATGTTCAGTTAATTAATTTTGGTTTAAGTGACTATACTATTCGTAAAGGAGATCGCATTGCTCAGGGAATATTTGTTCCGTTTTTACTGATAGATGGCGATGAAGGCGGCCAAGCGGTTAGAAGTGGTGGTTTTGGTTCTTCCGATGATAATAATCACCTGCAGGAGGAAGCATAATTGGCCAAGAAACGAACGATTTACGAATGTTTGGCCTGTGGTTATGAATCCCCTAAGTGGTTGGGCAAATGTCCTAATTGTGGTGCTTGGAACCAGATGGAAGAGCAACTACAAGTTGCGCCATCAAACAAGCCAGCAATTCAGGTTAGTATTGCTAAGAATGAGACAGCGCCTGGAGCCTATACCTTAAAAGATATTCAAGCGAGTCAGGAGAATCGAATCAAAACTCAGTCCCAGGAATTTGACCGCGTTTTAGGTGGTGGTATTGTTCCAGGGTCATTGGTACTGATTGGAGGAGATCCTGGTATTGGTAAGTCAACCTTGCTCTTACAAATTTCGATTCAACTAGCTAATAACAAGGAGAATATTCTCTATGTTTCTGGTGAGGAAAGTCTTTCGCAAATTAAGCTTAGAGCTGAACGCTTAGACGTGACCAACGATGAATTTTACTTAATGTCTGAGACTGATTTAACGATTATTGCCCAGGAAATACAAAGACTTGCTCCTGATTTTGTTGTGATTGATTCCATCCAAACCATGCAAGTCCCAGAACATAATGGTGTGGCTGGAAGCGTAGCGCAAGTCCGCGAAGCTACTGCGACTTTAATGCGCATTGCTAAAGAAAATCATATTGCTATCTTCATCGTAGGCCATGTAACCAAGGAAGGAAATATTGCAGGACCTCGGATGTTAGAGCATATGGTAGATACAGTGCTCTACTTTGAAGGAGAGGAATTTAATCGCTTCCGTATCTTAAGAGCGGTGAAAAATCGTTTTGGTTCTACACATGAGATGGGTGTATTTGAGATGCAGGATACGGGCCTACAAGAAGTAGCGAATCCTTCGCAATTATTTCTTGAAGAGCGAATTCCGGGTGCCACAGGCTCAGCTGTTATACCATCGCTTGAAGGAACCCGGGTTATGTTAGCCGAGATTCAATCTTTAATGACGCCGACCGTATTCGGAAACGCTAGACGAACAGTCAGTGGCATTGATTACCAACGAGTGAACCTGATGTTGGCAGTTATGGAAAAGCATTGTGGACTCTTAGTCCAAAATCAAGATGCTTTCTTTAAAACCACTGGGGGCGTTCGTTTGAACGAACCAGCGATTGATTTGGCGATTGCTGTAAGTATTGCATCGAGTTATTGGGAGAAGGCTATTGATATTA
Source organism: Suicoccus acidiformans (assembly GCF_003546865.1). GTDB lineage: Bacteria > Bacillota > Bacilli > Lactobacillales > Aerococcaceae > Suicoccus > Suicoccus acidiformans. The sequence continues at coordinate 2,556,216 of NZ_CP023434.1, read as the reverse complement.
AAGATTGTTTTATTGGCGAAATTGGCTTAACCGGAGAAGTTCGCCGGGTTAGTCAGGTGAAGGAAAGAATAAAAGAAGCACATAAATTAGGCTTTAAACGAGTTTTTATACCACAAACGAACTATGAAGACTTAGATATTGATTTAGCTATTGAAATTATTCCTGTGCGAACGGTTCGACAGGCTATTTCCATTGTCTTTCCGACTTAGATGGAGGTGAAATAAATGTATCGCAAAATTATTACGTTATTGAGTGGCATTATCGGCTTGAGTTTCGGTATTACAGTAGGTCCAGCTATTTGGATGAGCATGGATGTGAGCAATCAATTCCTGGGTAATCCCTTGATTAATGCAGTTATATTTGGTTTTATTTTTATTCTATTGGGACTTCTGATTGCACCAATTATCGAACGAACGATTTCACGGTTAATTGATTGGATTAATCGGCAAAGACCACTTAGTTTGGTTATTCATACTATTGGCACATTAATTGGTTTAGTGATTGGTTACTTAGTTTCATTACCTTTTACAGCTTTGAATATCCCTTTTCTATCTACGACTTTACCAGTGGTTTCTTCGATTGTTTTAGCACTTGTTGGTTATCAAACGGTAAGAAGTCGAGAAGAAGAAATTATCGATTCTTTTGAGAATTGGAAACTATTACGCCAGGGTGAAAAAAATAAAGCAGAAGATGTGCAGCCTATAAAAGAAGAGGTAGAATTGCCTCAGGAACCTGTCAATACACCGCATGAAAATTTCCAACCTTATAAACTTTTAGATACCAGCGTGATTATTGATGGGCGGATTGTTGATATTGTGCGAACAAACTTTATTGAAGGCACGTTATTAATCCCTAATTTTGTTCTGCATGAATTACAATTGATTGCGGACTCTTCTGATAATCTTAAACGGGCTAAGGGTCGACGTGGGTTAGATATTCTCAATGAATTACAAAGTGATGCGAACGTATCTCTTGAGTCTTATGAAGGTGACTTTGATGATTTGACCGATGTGGATAGCAAATTGGTTCGTCTGGCTAAGATGATTGATGCGGTTGTCGTAACGAATGATTATAATTTAAATAAAGTGTGTGAATTCCAGAATATTACTGTCTTTAATATTAATGAATTGGCGAATGCTCTCAAACCTATTCTAATACCCGGTGAGGAACTATCAGTATTTATTATTAAGGCCGGAACAGAACGCAAGCAAGGTGTAGCTTATTTGGATGATGGCACGATGATTGTAGTTGAAGACGGTCAGAATTATATGAATGAAGAGATTTCTGTGATAGTAACGAGTGCCTTACAGACGGCAGCGGGACGGATGATTTTTGCTAAGCCTATTTAAAACATCTAAGATCAATTTGTAAACAAGGATGGATAAGCTTATAATAAACGAGACAATGAGAAAAGGAGTTTGAATATGAGTGATAAAATTCGCGTAAGATATGCACCGAGTCCAACAGGAGAGCTACACATTGGGAATGCTCGGACTGCTTTATTTAACTATTTATTTGCTAGACATAATGATGGAGATTTTGTAATTCGTACAGAAGATACGGATACGAAGCGTAATTTAGCTCATGGGGAAGCGAGTCAATTAGAGAATTTAAGTTGGTTAGGTATTGACTGGGATGAGTCAGCGGTTAATCCGGGGGAATATGGTCCTTATCGTCAATCTGAACGGCTGGATATTTATCGGCCATTAATCGAGCAACTTTTAGCTGAAGATAAAGCATATAAGTGCTATATGACAGAGGAAGAATTAGAAGCAGAGCGGGAAGCACAAAGAGCACGCGGTGAAATGCCTCATTATGGTGGACAACACGCTCATTTAACCGAAGAGGAACAAGCTGCTTTTGAAGCGGAAGGACGGGTTCCAGCTATTCGTTTCCGGGTTCCAGAAAACACGGTTTATGAATTTAATGATATGGTTAAAGGACCTATTCGCTTTGAGTCTCAATCTATTTCAGGTGACTGGGTTATCCAGAAGAAAGACGGTATGCCTACCTATAACTTCGCAGTAGCTGTGGATGATCATTACATGGCTATTACGCATGTACTACGAGGTGATGATCATATTGCCAATACGCCTAAGCAAATGATGATTTATGATGCCTTTGGTTGGTCACAACCAGAGTTTGGCCATATGACCTTGATTGTTAATTCAGAGACGAACAAGAAATTAAGTAAACGCGATGGAGGCATCCTTCAATTTATTGAGCAATACCGTAAATTAGGTTATTTGCCTGAAGCTATGTTTAACTTTATTGCACTTTTAGGTTGGTCACCTAAGGGAGAGGATGAAATTTACAGCCGTGAAGAATTGATTGAAATTTTCGATGTAAATCGTCTATCAACTTCACCTGCTTCTTTTGATACAAAGAAATTAGAATGGATTAATAACCAATATATGAAAGCGACTGATTTAAATCGCGTCGTTGAATTGGCTAAGCCTCACTTACAAGCTGAAGGTCTTATTCCGGAAGAATTATCTGCAACAGAAGAAGCATGGGTTGAGAAGTTAGTCTCTCTTTACCATGAGGAATTATCATATGGGGCTGAAATTGTTGAACTGAGTACACTATTCTTTAATGATGAGTTGCACCTCAGTGAATCAGCGATTGCTGAATGTGATAATGAGACCGCACCTGTGGTTATTGAAAGCATTGAAGCCAAGTTAACGGCTCTTCCTGCAGGTGATTATACTGAGGAAGCTATTAAACCGCTTATTAAAGAAGTGCAGAAAGACACAGGTATCAAAGGTCGGAAATTATTTATGCCAATTCGTATTGCCGTAAGTGGCCAAATGCATGGACCAGAATTGGCGAGTGTAATTTCTTTATTAGGGAAAGAGAAGACCCTCGATCATATTTCTCAGGTGAAAACTCAATTATAGAAGATTGATTGTTGGGCGATAGTTACTGAGTAGACAGTAGCTGTCGCTTTTTCATTAAACAGAATTAGGGAAACCTAAAAGGAACTTTAAAGTTGCGCTAAGTCGCAACTTATGGTAGCGAAACATGGGTGATGAGAAGGAGATGGATGATGGCAATTCAAATATACAATACGTTAAGTCGTACTAAAGAAACCTTTCAACCAATTGAGCATGGTAAAGTAAAGATGTATGTATGTGGGCCTACGGTTTATAATTATATCCATATTGGTAACGCACGTAGTACAGTAGCATTTGATACGATTCGTAAATATCTTGAGTACCGTGGCTATGAAGTGAACTATGTTTCTAACTTTACGGATGTCGACGATAAAATTATCAAAGCCGCTAAAGAAGAAGACCTTACAACAGAGGCATTGGCTGATAAATACATTGAGGCCTTCTTTGAAGACACAGGTGCACTAAATGTTAAGCGAGCTACAGTGCATCCCCGGGTTAAAGATAACATTCCAGAGATTATTACGTTTATAGAAAGTCTCATCGAAAAAGGTCACGCCTATGTGTCAGACGGGGATGTATACTTTCGTACGGAAAGTTTCGAAAGTTACGGTGAATTATCTCAGCAATCCCTAGAAGACTTGATGGCGGGGGCAAGTTTACGTACGGAAATTGAGGAGACTCAACGCAAGGAAAATCCTGTTGATTTCGCCTTATGGAAAGCTGTTAAGACGGATGATGAGATTAGTTGGAATTCACCCTGGGGGGCTGGTCGTCCAGGTTGGCATATTGAGTGTTCGGTTATGTCGACCAAATACTTAGGAGAAACACTAGATATCCACGGAGGTGGCCAAGATTTAGAATTTCCTCACCATGAAAATGAAATTGCACAAAGTGAGTGCCATACAGGGCATAAGTTCTCCAATTATTGGATGCACAATGGATTTGTGACCTTTGGTCAAGACGAAGAAAAGATGAGTAAGTCACTCGGTAATTTTGTGCTTTTACGCGAGTTATTACAAGAGGTGGATCCAGTGGTAGTCCGGTATCTCTTGGCGAGTGTCCATTACCGCAAGCCTTTACGCTACGACCAGAAAGCTTTGGATGAAGCGAAAACTCAGATTAACCGTATCAAAGAAGTATTGCGTCGTCTACAAAAGCGCCAAGAGCAGTCAGATGGTTTGAGTGAAGTGGATTCAAATGAGTTAAATCACTATCTAGAACGTATCCAAACCTTTGAAAATGACTTTAAGGCAGCAATGGATGATGACTTTAATGCGGCCAATGGTTTAACTGTCATCTTTGATTTTATTAAATTTATTAATATATACTTGACCCAAGAACACGTTGCTTTACAAATCATTCAGGTTATGCAAGCAAGCTTGAAGGAGCTATTGTATATCTTTGGCATAGAGATAAAAAATGAAGATGACCTATTGGATAATGACATTCAGGCTATGATTGATGAGCGGAATGAAGCAAGAGCGAACCGTGATTTTGCTAGAGCGGACGCGATTCGCGATGCGTTGAAAGCGCAGGGTATCAGCTTAGATGACACACCTCAGGGAACGCTTTGGAAGAGGGATGCGTAATGGATGTAAATTATGCTTTATTAAATGGTGCAACCCTTGCCTATTTAGGTGATGCAATTTTTGAAGTGCATATTCGCGAATATTTACTCCAAGAAGGTATCACTCATCCCAACCAATTACAGAAAGCAGCTGTTCGCTATGTTTCAGCTACTGGACAAGCAAAAGTAATGCAACATTGGCTAAAAGAAGATGTATTAGATGAAGTAGAAATAAGCTACTATAAGCGAGGTAGAAATCATAAGGCGAATACGAAGGCTAAGAATGCCAGTATTGGCGATTACCGGCAAGCGACTGGCTTCGAATCGCTTATGGCCTATTTATATTTAGCCAAACAGACGAACCGATTAAATGAACTGATCCATGCAGCTATAGAATATCTAAATAGAGAGGAGTAGGTGGATGACACAGCAAGCAGATTTTTCAGATGAGATTATTTACGGTAAACATGCTGTCCGTGAAGCTTTGAAAGAAAAACGACAAATAAATAAAGTCTTTTTTCAAAAAGGGATGGAAAAAAATCAATTTTCTGATATATTTAAATTAGTGAAACAACGTAATCTTATCCTACAAGAGGTACCTAAAGCAAAGCTCGATGCCCTTACACAAGACGGCAACCATCAGGGAGTCGTGTTAAGTTTGCCGGCATATGCTTATGCAAATTTGGAGGATGCGTTTAATCTTGCTGAGCAACGTGGCGAAGCTCCTTTCCTTTTCATCTTGGATGAAATTGAAGATCCCCATAATCTTGGCTCAATTATCCGAACAGCTGATGCAATGGGCGTACATGGTATTATTCTACCTAAAAGACGTTCAGCAACGCTAACGGGTACTGTTGCAAAAGTATCCACGGGTGCTATTGAGCATGTGCCGGTGATTCGTGTGACTAATTTAAGTCAAACAGTCAAGAAGCTTCAAGATAAAGGTGTCTGGGTTTTTGCTAGTGCGATGGAAGGTGAAGACATTCGTCAGTGGGATAGCCATGGGTCGATAGCAGTTGTTATTGGCAATGAAGGCTCAGGTGTTTCCGCAAGTTTATTAAAAGCTTGTGATGGAACAGTCACCATTCCAATGACGGGTCATGTTCAGAGCTTGAATGCAAGTGTAGCAGCAGGAATCTTCATGTATGAGGTAGCTAGACATCGAATTGCTTCTATTAAGGGAATTTAATGCGATGAAACGTCAAGATATTCTCTTTGTAGATGGTTATAATATGATTGGTGCCTGGCCTCAGCTTTCAAACTTGAAAGACCAAGATGAAATCGCAGCTGCGCGAGATTTGCTCTTGTTTGAACTCTCCAATTACCGGAAATATCGGGATATCAGTGTATTCGTAGTATTTGACGCCCAATTTGTACCTGGGATTTCAAATACCTATGAAGAATACGAAGTGCAGGTTGTTTTCACGCAAGAAGGAGAAACAGCGGACACCTATATTGAGCGCGAGGTGGCCAAATTTATCAATCCTTTAAACAGGGTTGTCGTTGCAACAAGTGATGCTGCTGAGCAGTGGCTTATCTTCCAAAGAGGAGCCTTGCGACAATCAGCAGACGAACTATTGATGGAAATCAATTATGCCAAGGTGCAAATCCAGTCTGATGTTAAGCAACATTATAATCAAGCATTAAGGCGACGAAGTCCTTGGAAACTTGAGCAATTAGAAATGCTAGACCAATTGCGTTTTGATATGGAGAATTCAGAAGATCAAACTAAAAAATAAATTTGAGAGGTACAACAATGTTTAATCCAGATTCTATTGAGCAAACTGTAGTGACATTGAAGTCAAATTATAGTGACGAATTGTTTAATCGTCTTTCTGAAGAAATGAACCCTTATTATACTTACCGTGCAAAGACCTACCACATATCTGGTTACGATGCAGACGATATTATGCAGGAGTGTTTATATAGTTTAAACGATGCAGTAAACTCATTTGAGTGTAGTCGTAATGTACGTTTCGTGACCTATGCTATAGCGTTAGCTGATAATCGGTTAAATAGGATATATCGTGAGCAGAAAAAACAAGCACAAATCATATATGGTTCTTCTTTAGATCAAGAAGAAACCTTGCACGTAATAGAAAGTCAAAAAATAGACAATATCGATAAAATTGATGAATTAATTATTATGCGACAAGAATATGCAGATGTGATTCAAAGTCTATCTAAGTTAGAATTTCAAATTTTAATCCGACTTTATTTGGAGAATGAGACAAGAGAAGATATCATGGAAGCCGAGTCTTTAACAGAAAGACAGTTTCGTGCTGCCAAGGATCGCTTGATTCGCAAATTCCAGAATGCCAAAAAGGAACCGAAACGTGGGCGCAATTTTTACTCTCACAAAAAGGCCAAAAATGAAAAAGATATGCTAAAAGAAGAACTAGATGTTACCCAATTACCAGAAAACCTTGATAAGCAAGCAAGGTTATTAGGTTGGCGCCTAAGTAAACGTCGCAAGAATTCCCCTTGACAAGTCTTGCTATGTTTCATTATTATTAAATGTGTTATTTTCGAGAGAAAGGGGACTTGTTCTTGGCGAAACGAAAAGCGGCCCTAGCATGTACACAGTGTGGTCAACGGAACTATTCTTTGACGCCGACTCAGGCTGGGGAAAGTCAACGATTGGAAGTAAAGAAATTCTGTAAATATTGCAATAAACACACATTACACAAAGAGACTAAATAGTGAGAGTGAGGGTTGAGTAAATGAGTTATATTAAGCAAGTAGCACAAGAGATGAAGCGGGTAACATGGCCAAGTTTTAAAGACGTCAATCGTTTTACTTGGGTGGTTATTCTGATGATTATTTTCTTCTCACTCTTCTTTGCCTTAACAGATACAGCTTTTAGCGCGTTGATGGATTGGCTTATTGGTCTGATTTAAAATTGTTTATTTATACTTAGCTTATTGCTATAATGAATTAACCGAAAAACCTACTTTCGAGGTAGGTTTTTTATTTTGACAAAATTGAAAGGACGATAAATATGGATACGAAAGAATGGTATGTTCTTCACACATATTCAGGGTATGAAAATAAGGTAAAGGAAAATATTGAGCTACGTAAGGAATCAATGGATATGGAAGAGAATATCTTCCGGGTGATGGTTCCCGAAGAAGAAATCACAGAAGTTAAAGATGGGGAGAAGAAAACGAAAGTAAGTAAGAAATTCCCAGGCTATGTGCTGGTTGAGATGGTTATGTCCGATGAGGCATGGTTTATTGTACGTAATACGCCAGGTGTAACAGGCTTTGTAGGATCACATGGAGCAGGAAGTAAGCCAGCACCACTGCTTCCAGAAGAGGTAGCGGTAATTCTTGGGGAAATGGAAGCACCTAAGCCAATTATCGATTTAGACGTAGAAGTAGGCGATTGGGTTCAAATTACAGACGGCGCTTTTTCAGGCTTATCCGGTGAAATCGAAGAATTGGATGTAGACCAACAGAAACTTAAAGTAATCATCGAGATGTTTGGTCGCGAAACGGTTGCTGAGTTGGAGTTCTATCAAGTTCGTAAAGAAAACCTATAAAAGCCAAGAGGGGATTATTTCATGCAAGTTGTTAGTCACGTTACGCGCATTGCAAGTTGGACAATGTTTATCATTATGACTTTGATCAATATTCTCTCAGGATTAGGAATGTTTTTCGCACATCGTCCATTAGACATCTTAGCGCTTAATGATAATTATTTTCTGCCGGCTCCTTTTACACATGGGATATGGATACTCATCTTCATCTGCTTTTTGCTTATGACGGTCTATGATCTTTTATTGCAAGGGGATGAACAGGTTACTAATTATTATCGGCAATTGGTTCAACCTAAATTAATTGAGATTTATTTATTTCAAATCCTTTGGCTTATCTGTCTCTGTCAGGACATTCTATTAGGTGCATTAATCTTCGGATTAATCTATATGCAACGTTTGCTTGAATTAGTGAAGCTCATTAGTGGCACTGCTCCTTTACGTAAGCGACCAATGTTGCTTAAGTATCCAGCGGGTCTACAGTTTTCGCTCAGTATTGTTCTGACGATGATGACGCTATCCGTGTATCTCGTTAATCGAGGTATTGCTGGGCAAGGGCGCTTCATGTTCTGGCTATCGATTATTCTTTTAATCGTTATGGTTGCCCTGAGTGCATATTACTATGTATTATATGGAAACGTCATGGTGGTGCTAGCAGTTATTTGGTATATCTTGGGTGTTGCAGTACGCTATTACGCAAAAGATTGGGAATTGTTCATAACAGCACTACTTTTACTTATCATTAGTACGGCACTATTTATCAGTTTACGACGTAAGCAAGCTCAAAGACAATAATTTATAGGCCCCGGCATAGATGTCGGGGTTATTTGTTATGAGTACACAAAGTTAGTGAAATTTGTTAAACTTACATTAGATTAAATGCCTGGTAAATTAATGTAGATAAGGAGCGGGTTTTGATGAATAATTTTAGGAGGGATTGGTTATTTCCCAGTATAGCCTTGGTAATCTTTGTGATATTACTTGCTGCATTTTTATGGGATGTAGCGTCTTTAAACATGATGCAGATAATTGCCTATTCTTCAGGCTTATTAGCCTATGCGTTTCTACTTACAGTGGCTTTTATAGGGGTAAGACCACGATTTTTCGAAAAGAGGATAGGCCTGTCCCATATGTATCAAATTCAAGCACTAATGTCTTTAATCATTAGCTTGAGTGCTATCATTCATGTTGGTGTCCAATGGAAGTTACGTAGTGTAGCGGATAGTTTAACCGTATTCTCGCAAGTCAGCTACATTGCTGTCTTAGTCCTAGCTATTGCAGTATTATTGGGACTTGTCTTTCTATCTGGTTTATTTATGGATGTAGGGCCAAAATTGAAAAGTATACAAGGAAGAATTTATAATCGAAATATAGGCGAGTGGTTACATCGTTTATCCGTATTACTTATCCTTTTAGCCTATGTCGCTATTTTGGCTTCTAATACAATACCTACTAATGCGGTATTTATCATGTTCTTATCATTATTTACGTTTGGCTTCTTAATGTATTACGCTTATCGACAAGTTAAATTGTATCAAACGCCGAAATATAAGCTCGTTAGCAAAGAGAGTCTAAGCCCTACCTTATCTGTCATCGAAGTTACGCCTACAACGGGTGAAATACCGGATTATACAGCGGGTGACTATTTCTTTATTCGCCTCCATGATCATAAATTTATTACGGAAGGTCATCCTTTTTCTGCTTCAAGTGCGCGAACGAAACGTTATCCCAATTCAATTGAATTCATGATTCAAGCAACGGATGCTTGGACGGAGCGTTTGACTGCTTTGCCGGAGGGTTCAGAAATTGTATTAGAAGGACCGTATGGAACTTTCTTTCCAGAAACTGCTCAAAAATCAAACTTACCTTATGTATTCATCTGTGATGAAGCAGGCTTTGCCGCTTGTCTAAGTGTCTTGCGGTTTGAACATGAAAGAGGATCACAGCGTGAAATGCATCTTATCTGGAAAGTTTCACATAAGAAAGATACGCCATTGTTAAGTGAACTGTCTGAGATGAAAGCCCAAAACCCTTATTTACACTATTACCGCCTTGTTTCAGATGAAACAAAACTGGGTGCAGTCTCAGATGAATTAATGCGTAAATTACAGCTAAATCTACTCTATGATCAAGCTTACTTCTTTGTCAGTGGGTTGCCAGCAGTATCACTGACTGCTCAACATATGTTAGCGTATGCTCAAGTAAAAGAGGAGCGTATCAATTGTAATACATTTGATTTTTAGAGAAATAAAGGAGGTTACCATTTATGAACGATCGACTTAAATACCTATTAAAGCTCATGATGATTTGTTTAGTCGTTTGGATGACTACTTTATTTCTATTTGCCGATGAAATTATCTTTGTAAGGTCTACAGAGAATAATGAGTCAATGCTTGAAGAGATACCGAGCAAGCATTTAGCAAATGGGGTCTATGTTGGGACAGCGGAGGGCTACCAGGGAGAGTTGACGGCTGAAGTAAGTCTGAATGAAGGTGTGATAGCAGGCATTGAGATTACGGAAGCCAAAGATGATTCAGAAGCTGCTCAAAGGGCAATGGAGGAAGTGACCCAAGTAATTGTGGATACCAATACGACTGAGGTTGACACAGTATCAGGAGCGACCCTTACGTCAGAAGCTGTCATTCACGCCGTCAATAACGCTTTAAGCGGCCAGATGCCAAAAGTTCTCGAGCTTGAAGCTGAAGACGTTAGACCGAACACCACCGCAACCTTGGCTTTGCCTAAAGACATTAGTGGGACATATAAAGGGAGCGCTGAAGGTTATAATGGGGATGTGACTGTAGAGGTAGAGGTGGATCAAGGTGACATGACTGCTATTGATGTGATTGAACATCAGGAAAGTGCAGACAATATAACTCAAGTATTTGAAGATGTAATCCAAGCTATCTTAGATGCAAATTCAACCAAAGTTGATACAATAACAGGAGCAACGCAGACATCTAATGCTGTCATAATGGCAGTGAACGATGCGCTTATGTCAACGTATTTAGAAACCTTACCCGCAGAAGCCCCGCCAGTGAGTGAGAACCCAGTGGAAAGTTCGGTAGCAAATACGTCTATCAGTGATGAGTGTGAGTTAGACAACAAGGAAGCAACCAGTACAAGTGCCCTAAAGGAAGAAAAGGAACAGGATGAGACAACCAATGATGCGAATCAATCCCTTGAATCATCTGAAGAAGTAGCTGAAAGTTCGTTGTCGGATGACTCGAGTGAGGCAGAAATTGAGTCTGGGGCAGACGAGAGTAAATCCGATACAGAAGTAATCCGAGTCATTGATATGCCAGATGGTTCATACAAAGGTCAAGCTGAAGGCTACAAGGGCGAATTGACCGTGATAGTGACGGTTAAAGGGGGCAGGATTGCTCAAGTCGAAGTAATTGACCATGAGGAATCCACAGAAATAGCTTCTGAGGCACTCTTAGAGATTCCAGAAGCAATCGCTACACAAAACCGATTAGATATAGATACCGTCTCAGGTGCAACAGCCACTTCTCAAGCAATTGTTGAAGCAGTCATTGATGCGCTTAGAGGACAAGATTAATCCCAAAAAGCTCGAAATTTCCGTTAAAGAAATTTCGAGCTTTTTGATGAATGAGACTAATACTAGAATACAGCAATGATTGTAGCAACGCCCATGGCAATGAAGTAAATACCTACCATAATTGGGAACATGGCTAAGGTTGCTATCGGGTTGAAGAGTAGATAGAAACCGATGATTACACCGATAACACCAAGTATAATTAAGAGCCAATACTTCCCGGTTGAAATATGGCGGATTGGGCCAACATTTGCTATGAGCATGATGGCGTCAATGATAAACCATATAGCGAAGAGGATAGGCATCGTAATTATACCAATTTCAACATTGAATAAGAGCAATACTCCGATAAGAATATCAATAATACCGAACACAATCAGTCCATTCGAGGTAAAGAAAAAAGTATCAGCAATCCGGTTGCGAATGATAATTAACATAATACCACGAATAATGGCTAAAATCGCATAAACATAAACAATAGCTAGAATACTTTCGCCAGGGTAGTTAAAACTTACAATCCCCACAATAATGTATAGAATACCTAGGAACAAACTCCACCAATTAAATGAATTTTCTTGTCTATTTGACATAATCACTACTTTTTTTCTAACTATATTGTAACCCTATTTAATAGGAATTGCTTAAATGACGACTTGGATTTATAATACAAAATGAGCAAAGTATCGTATAATTTTTTAATTTATAGGTATGCTTGAAATGAATGAATCTTGGTCAAGTGCAATACATTTGAAGCTTGAGTGTTTTTTACGTTGAATGAATGAAATTCTGAATACAAAATGCTATATTAATGATTAAGCAGAAAATTTAGAGACGAGGTATTGATATGACTTATGAAATTGGCCGAACAGCTGAGATTACGGAAGTGATTAGTGATGAACGGGTGAGGCAATTTGCGGAATTATCCGGCGATTATAATCCATTGCACTTAAATGATTCATATGCTGAGCAGACAGAATTTAAAGGACGTATTGCCCATGGGATGCTAACCGCGATTTATGTTGCGAAGGCTTTATTTGCGCTGAATCCAAACGGCGAAGCAGGTGGGGTACATTTAAGTCAGAACTTTAAATTTAAAGCGCCGGTCTATGTAGGTGATACCGTAACAATCCGAGCAAAAGTAAAAGATTTGAAATCAAGAGCAGGCATTACGGTTGCAACGGTTGCCACAGATTTCTTTAATCAGGATGGTAAGTTGGTTATTAAAGGTGAAGCACAGATTATTCCAGAACCTAAGCAAGCAGAAGCCTAGGAAGGAATATCGAGAAAGGAGTTTGACATGGAGAACGTCCGCTTATCTAATGGTGTAGAGATGCCCAAAGTAGGTTTTGGTGTCTTTCGTATTGAAGACTTGGCCACTTGTGAGCAGGCTGTGTTGGATGCATTGGCCGTAGGGTATCGCTCAATTGATACGGCCCAGTATTATCAGAATGAAGAGGCAGTAGGCAGAGCTATTCGTAAATCCCCAGTTGCCAGAGAGGATATATTTCTAGCCACCAAAATATGGGAGAGTGATTTTGCAGAAGATAAAACAGAGCAAGCCGTTTATGGATCGATGCGCCGATTGGGAGTTGATTATTTAGACCTAGTCCTCCTACACCATCCGTACGGTGATTATTACGGCGCTTATCGAGCTTTGGAGAAGTTGTACCGGGAAGGTCTGATTCGTGCGATTGGCATCAGTAATTTCTATCTTGCACGTTATTTAGATTTTGTCAGCCATGTGGATATCGTCCCCCACATTAATCAAGTCGAAAATCATGTCTTCTATCAGCAAGCTGAACTAGCTTCTTTAATGGAAACTTATGCCACAAAGATGGAAGCTTGGGGCCCGCTTGCTCAAGGCGCCCATAACTTCTTCAAACATCCAATCATTGCTGAAATAGCAGAAAAACATCAGAAAACAAATAGTCAAGTAGGTTTGAGATATCTATTGCAATTAGACCGAATTGTTATACCTAAGAGTGTCCACCGCGAGCGGATTGAAGAAAATTTCAATGTCTTTGATTTCGAATTAGATGAAGCAGATATGGCATCACTTCGTAAATTGGACACGGACACACCTAATAATATGGGCTATTGGGAAGTGAATCGGGTTAAACGTACCCTAAGAATTTAAAAAATACTTGCCAGCCTCAAATCGCTGTGCTATAATGCCCGGGTGTGCAAGTACACACAATGAGTGGGAGGAGCTAAACATTGATACTCCGCAAACCACATCACGAACGAAAAAATTTAAGGAGGAATGTTTCGTGGCTAAAAAAGTTATCGACCAAGTCAAATTACAAATTCCTGCCGGACAAGCAAGTCCAGCTCCTCCAGTAGGTCCTGCACTAGGGCAAGCTGGGGTAAATATCGTTGCATTTACGAAAGAATTCAACGAAAAAACAGCAGATAAGCAAGGAATGATTATTCCAGTTGTTATCGATGTATACGAAGACCGTTCATTCAGTTTCGTTACAAAGACACCACCTGCACCATTCTTATTAAAACAAGCAGCAGGTATCCAAAAAGCTTCTGGAGAACCAAATAAAAATAAAGTAGCTTCAGTTACACGTGACCAAGTTCGCGAGATCGCTGAAACTAAAATGGATGATTTAAATGCAGCCGATGTAGAAGCTGCAATGCGTATGGTTGAAGGTACTGCTCGTTCAATGGGTATTACTGTCGAAGGCTAAACGCGGCAGCTTCCACAGACCCGTTTCTATCGGGTGTGGGAGGATGAACCGTTATTACCACAAATATAGGAGGAAATAAAGATGGCTAAAAAAGGCAAAAAATTTCAAGCTGCTTTAGAAAAAGTAGATCGTACAAAAGAATATAGCCCAAGTGAAGCAGTTGCTTTGGCTAAAGAAATCGACTTTGCAAACTTTGATGCAACAGTTGAAGTATCATATAACTTAAATATTGATGTAACAAAAGCTGACCAACAAATCCGTGGTGCGATGGTATTACCAAACGGAACAGGTAAAACTCAAACTGTTGTTGTTATCGCAGCAGGTGAGAAAGCTGAAGAAGCGAAAGCAGCTGGTGCTGACTATGTTGGCGATGCTGATTTAATCGAAAAGATTAATGATGGTTGGTTAGAATTCGACGTTATGGTTGCTACACCAGACATGATGGGTCAAGTAGGTCGTCTAGGACGCGTCTTAGGACCTAAAGGTTTAATGCCTAACCCGAAAACTGGTACAGTTACACAAGATGTAACTAAAGCAGTAAACGACATCAAAGCAGGTCAAGTGAACTACCGTGCTGATAAAGCAGGTATTGTGAACGTTCCAATCGGTAAAGTATCTTTCGAAGACGATAAATTAATCGAAAACTTCAAAGCACTTCACGAGCAAATTTTACGTTTACGTCCAGCTTCAGCTAAGGGTAACTACATTCAAAGTTTAACGTTGACAACAACATTTGGCCCTGGGATTAAAGTAGATGCACCAAACGCATTAGTTTAATTTCCCAAAAAAACTATTGACAAACATAAAAGCAATGCGCTACAATAGTTGGCGTGTTAAACGACCGAAGACAGTAAGTGGCATCAGCCTTAATTTCTTACCGAGGAAGTTCCCGTTTATTTGAGGAAGCTATCTCTATGTCTTGGGTGACATAGGGTTTTTTTATATTAATATATAAAAATCTCTATCTTATCGAAGTTGACGGAGGTGAATTGATTGGTTAGACGAGTAGTAAGTCGTGAAGAAAAACAAGCAGAAATGCAAGCCGTTGCGGAAAGCTTCGAGAATTCAGCTTCAATCGTGATTATCGATTATTTAGGGTTGAACGTTGCTGAAGTAACTGAGTTACGTAAAAACTTGCGTGACAATGGCGTGCAAATGAAAGTTGTTAAGAACTCTATTTTACGTCGTGCTGCAGATCATGTTGGTTTAGAAGGCTTAGATGAAGTCTTTGCAGGACCAACTGCGATTTGTATCAGTGAAGATGATGTAGTAGCTCCAGCGAAAATCTTAGTAGATGCAGCCAAAGATTTCGAAGCTTTAGAAATTAAAGGTGGAATCATTGAAGGTCAAGTTTCTTCAATCGAAGAAATCGAAACGGTTGCCAAACTACCAAGCCGCGAAGGTTTACTATCTATGCTGCTTTCTGTATTGGAAGCTCCAATGCGCAATACAGCATCTGTACTTTCACAAGCGAACCCAGCCAGAAAAATGGCTTATGCGCTAAAAGCAGTTTCAGATCAAAAAGGTGCCGCTTAAGGCAAATTTACTATTAAACTAAATTAAAATTTATGGAGGAATCATAAAATGGCTTTAAACATTGAACAAATTATTGAAGATATTAAAAACTCAACAGTTGTTGAATTAAACGAATTAGTAGAAGCAATCGAAGAAGAATTCGGCGTTTCTGCTGCTGCTCCTGTAGCTGTAGCTGCAGCTGGTCCTGCTGAAGGTGGCGCTGCTGCTGAAGAGAAAACTGAATTTGACGTAGAATTAACTGCTGCTGGTTCAGCTAAGATTCAAGTTATCAAAGCTGTTCGTGAAGCAACTGGTCTTGGCTTGAAAGAAGCTAAAGAATTAGTTGACGGCGCACCTAAAGTAATCAAAGAAGGTTTAGCGAAAGAAGATGCAGAAGCATTGAAAGCAGCTATCGAAGAAGCTGGCGGATCTGCAGAATTAAAATAATTTTAGATCATTTAGAAAGCAGAGGGTGCAAGCCTTCTGCTTTTTATAAAGCGATAAAACATGGTGTTAGTGAGGAGCATCTCATCTACACCATGTTTTTTGCTTCTTTATCAAATTGTATTGGTGAGGAATAGTATATTTTTGCAGTGGAGATCGTGTAAGCGGTTTTGCGATTTTCAATCGCAATGTAATTGTAAGGGCGTATCGAATTTTGTATACAAAAAGTGCTAGTGGAATATTTCTCACTAGCACGATTTAGATAATTGCTGATTGGATATTAGTTGGCTAAGATTTGCTCTATGACCCAAGCAACACCGTCTTCCCGGTGTGAGGGAGCAATTTCCTTAGCCATGGCTTTAACTTCTGCTGAGGCATTAGCCATTGCATAGCTATGGCCAGCCATTTGTAGCATGGAGCGATCATTGAGCGAGTCGCCAATGGTGAGAACTTCATCCATCGAATAGCCTCGTTTAGCTGCATAGTTTTCAACGGCGAGGCCTTTTTGGGCTAAGTGGCTTGTTATTTCTAAGTTATCGGGGCTGGACGAGGTGATGTCAATTAGAGGGTTCTCTTCGAAGCGGTTTCTGAAAGCCTCTAGTTCCCGCGTGTCTGGGCTAAGCACCATGAGTTTGAGTGGGGGATTGTGGTGTGTTAATGTGTAATCCTTTAAATCTCTAAGGAAATCCATGTCAGCTAAGAATTGGGCATCAGACGAATCGGCACTTTTGGTATGTATATCTGTGAGTATTTCAACGGTTTGTTCATCGAAGAAGCGCGTCATACGCTTTAGGAAGCCCTCGACGTCATGGGTATAGAACTCACGAGCTGTCATTAAAGAATAATTGATATTAGCTTCATTTAAGTAGGTAAACATATCTTGAATAATTTGCGAATTGAGTGGTATTGAATGTACTAATTCGCCTGAATCACTGTAAATGGCTGCCCCATTCAAGTTAATCATCTCGCTTTGAATGTTATGCATTTGCAGTAAGGGCTTAGCCGAAGCATATGTTCGACCGGTGGCTATCATAAACTCAATCCCCGCCTCTTCTAATTTTCTAACTGCAGCTGCCGTTTTATCAGAAATCATATGTTCAGCATTTAGAAGTGTTCCATCCATATCGGATACAAATAATTTAATCATTGAATCCTTCCTTCCGTTCGTCGTTAAAAACAGTTTACCATGAAACAAGATTAAGTGATATGATTAAGAAAAGCAAATTTAAGGAGATGCATATGTCAGAACAGTATTTTGAACAAAAGCCTTCGAGTAAACATGAAGAGCAAATGATTCAAGCAAATCTACTCGGGGATGCGATTCGCTTTAAAACAGACAGGGGAGTCTTTTCTAAAAACCAGATTGATTTCGGCTCCAGGACACTTATTGAATGCTTTGTTGAGTATGCGGCTATGCAAGATTTACCCAAACGGGTTTTAGAATTAGGGGCAGGCTATGGTCCAATTCTATTGGCTTTAGCTAAATATTATCCGCAGAGTTTCTTTGAAGGGGTGGAAGTCAATGAGCGGGCATATGAATTATCAAGGGAGAACGCTGCCTTAAATCACATTACCAATGTAAAGTTTAATCAGGGGGACGCCACGGATTTACCGCATTCCTTTGAAGAATCTTACGATTATGTCCTGACCAATCCACCTATCCGGGCAGGAAAGCAAACGATTCAACTTTTCGTCAATCAGGCTCAGCGAGCTCTGGAAACAGACGGGGAGTTATGGCTGGTAATTGCCAAAAAACAAGGTGCGCCATCTATGAAGAAGCACATGCAAGAAGTATTTGGGAATGTAGAGCGGGTAGCGTTAAATAAAGGTTATTGGGTTTTAAAGAGTACAAAAGTTTAAGGGAAGTGCTGTTAGTGGGCCATACAATCTGAGTCTAAATGATTGGTATAAAGGATATTTACAATACACTCATTCCGAAATCTCTCTAGGGTAACTTGGTGAGATTTTGGATTTTTTTATTTGCAATTAGTATAAACTTGTTGTATAATGGATGAACGCTATGTGCGATTATAGTTGCAGGAATTCTTTCTGAAATATTGTCCAGAAGGGATTTCGCTAGGATACAACAAAAGATGAAGTTTGGAAGCTTTGTTCTTTTGTATTTTTTTGCGCAAAAATAAGCCATTGTAGCGAAAAGTTATCAAATTGTAATAATGTAACCTAATTGTAACATAATCGCCGGAAATAAACTAAGGGGTGAATAGCTTGAGCGAACATCATATTGTTAAATATGGTAAGAAGGCAGAACGTCGCAGTTACTCGCGGATTAATGAAGTATTGAAGCTACCGAATTTGATTGAGATTCAAACGGATTCCTATCAATGGTTCTTAGATGAAGGAATCAAAACCATGTTTGAGGATATCTCACCAATTATGGACCATACGGAAAATCTCGAGTTACACTTTATCGATTATGAATTAAGAGAGCCGAAATATAATATTGAAGAAGCGCGCAGTCATGATGCGAACTATTCGCGTCCTATTTATGTACGCTTACGCCTAGTCAATAATGAAACTGGTGAAGTGAAAGAACAAGTCGTATTCTTTGGTGATTTCCCAATGATGACCGAGATGGGAACGTTCATCATCAATGGTGCCGAACGGGTTATCGTCTCACAACTTGTCCGCTCACCGAGTGTTTATTTCCATGACCGAGTTGATAAGAAAAACCGTCATACATTTACCTCAACGGTTATTCCTAACCGGGGGGCTTGGTTAGAGTTTGAAACAGATGCTAAAGGGATTGCTTACGTCCGCATTGATCGAACACGTAAACTCCCCCTTACGGCATTAGTGAGAGCTATTGGCTTTGGTTCAGATGAAGAAATTCTTGAAATTCTCGGCGAATCAACGCTTTTGGAGACAACGCTGGAGAAGGATATTCACAAGAATGTTGCGGATTCACGTGTCGAAGAGGCCTTGAAAGATATTTATGAACGTCTTCGCCCAGGCGAGCCGAAGACTGCTGAGAGTTCGAGAAATCTTTTGACATCGAGATTCTTTGACCCTCGTCGTTATGACTTGGCACCGGTAGGTCGCTATAAAGTCAATAAGAAGTTACACTTGAAGAACCGCTTACTTGGCTTAACTTTGGCAGAAACGTTAGCAGACCCTGAGACAGGGGAAGTTATCTTTACTGAAGGTACTGAACTTGATCAGGAAAAAATCGACACCTTAACACCGTATTTAGATAATGGCTTAAATATGGTAACGCTTGAACCTTCACAAGAAGGGATATTAGGTGAGCCAATTGATGTACAAATTGTTCAAGTTTACAATCCACAGGACCCAGAGAAAATTATTCATATTATGGGGAACGGCAACGTAAGTAAAGAAGTGAAGAACTTAACACCAGCTGATATTATGGCGTCAGTTAACTACTACTTCAATTTAGATTTTGGTATTGGTACGACTGATGATATTGACCATTTAGGGAACCGTCGGATTAGATCCGTTGGGGAATTGTTACAGAATCAGTTCCGAATTGGTTTAAGTCGGATGGAACGTGTGGTGCGTGAGCGGATGTCATTGCAAGATGTTGATAGTATGACACCGCAACAATTGATTAATATTCGTCCAGTAGTGGCAGCGATTAAAGAGTTCTTTGGTTCTTCTCAGTTATCGCAATTTATGGACCAGGCGAATCCTCTAGGTGAATTGACACATAAACGTCGTTTATCAGCCTTAGGACCAGGTGGTTTGACGCGTGACCGGGCAGGTTACGAAGTTCGAGATGTTCACTACTCTCACTATGGACGGATGTGCCCGATTGAAACGCCTGAGGGACCGAATATCGGTTTGATTAATAGTCTAGCTACTTATGCGAAGATTAATGAGTTCGGCTTTATCGAAACACCTTACCGGAAAGTCGATAAGGAGAATAACCGGGCAACTGATGAAATTCAATACTTAACAGCAGACGAGGAAGACTTGTATGTTGTTGCGCAAGCAAACTCGAAATTGGATGATGAAGGGCATTTCGTTAATGAAACGGTTATGGCACGCTTTAAAGATGAGAACTTAGAAGTGCCGGTAGCTCAAGTTGATTTTATGGACGTTTCACCAAAGCAAGTTGTATCCGTTGCGACAGCTTCCATTCCATTCTTGGAAAACGATGACTCAAACCGTGCTCTAATGGGAGCGAACATGCAACGTCAAGCGGTACCGTTGATTCGTCCAACTGCTCCACTTATTGGAACTGGGATTGAATATCAAGCAGCCCATGACTCAGGGGCCGCCCTCTTATGTAAACGGGACGGCAAAGTGACCTATGTTGATGCAAATCGGGTCGAGGTTGCTATAGAGGATGGCTCGACGGATGAGTACCACTTAACGAAATTTGCCCGCTCGAATGCAGGAACGTGCTATAACCAACGTCCGCTTGTGGAAGTCGGTGAAGCAGTAGAAGCAGGCGATATTCTTGCTGACGGACCATCCATGGAGAATGGGGAGATGGCTCTTGGCCAAAACCCACTCGTTGCTTTTATGACATGGGAAGGGTATAACTTTGAGGATGCCATCATCATGTCAGAACGTCTCGTTAAAGATGATGTGTATACGTCAATCCATATCGAAGAGTATGAATCAGAAGCACGTGATACGAAATTAGGCCCTGAAGAAATTACCCGCGAGATTCCAAACGTCGGTGAAGATGCCTTACGTTACTTAGATAAAGACGGCATTATTTCTATCGGATCCGAAGTACGCGATGGCGACATTCTTGTAGGGAAAGTTACGCCGAAAGGTGTGACGGAGCTATCTGCTGAAGAGCGCTTACTTCATGCGATTTTCGGTGAGAAGGCTCGTGAAGTTCGGGATACCTCACTGCGTGTTCCTCATGGCGGGGGCGGTATCGTTCACGATGTGAAAATCTTTACCCGTGAGAATGGGGATGAACTAGCGCCAGGTGTAAATATGCTTGTCCGCGTTTATATTGTTCAAAAACGTAAGATTCAAGTCGGGGATAAGATGGCCGGACGCCACGGAAATAAAGGGGTTGTCTCCTTAGTAGTACCAGAAGAAGATATGCCATTCTTACCAGATGGAACCCCAGTTGACATCATGTTAAACCCATTAGGGGTTCCTTCACGGATGAATATTGGGCAAGTTTTCGAATTACATTTAGGTATGGCTGCAAGACAAATGGGTATTAAAATTGCCACACCAGTCTTTGACGGAGCTAACGAAGAGGACGTGTGGGAAACCGTCTCAGAAGCTGGTTTGGCTAATGATGCGAAGACGGTCCTATATGATGGACGTACAGGGGAGCCGTTCGATCGAAAAGTTTCTGTTGGTGTTATGTATATGCTGAAATTAGGACACATGGTTGATGATAAAATCCATGCCCGTTCTACCGGACCATACTCACTGGTTACCCAGCAACCGTTGGGTGGTAAAGCTCAATTCGGTGGACAACGTTTCGGGGAGATGGAAGTTTGGGCCTTAGAAGCTTACGGTGCAGCCTACACCCTTCAAGAAATGTTAACTTACAAATCTGATGATGTGGTAGGCCGTGTGAAAACGTACGAAGCGATTGTTAAAGGCGAAGCTCTACCACAACCAGGCGTACCTGAATCCTTCCGCGTCCTCGTCAAAGAACTACAGTCTCTTGGCTTAGATTTACAAGTTCTAGATAAACAGAATAATGAAATCGACCTACAAGATGATGAAGACGAAGATGAAGTGATTAACTTTAACGAATTAGATAAATATAAAGATGAACAGAAGCAAGCAGAAAAGGCTAATCAAGATGAGCCAACACCCGTAGTAACAGAAAATGCAACGGAAAGTGACCTGTAACAAATATCAAGAGAATATAGAATTTCAAGGAGGTTAGCCTTTTGATAGATGTAAATACATTTGATTCAATGAAGATTAGCTTGGCATCCCCTGAGAAAATCCGTAGTTGGTCTTACGGCGAAGTTAAGAAACCTGAGACGATTAACTACCGAACGCTCAAGCCTGAAAAAGATGGTTTGTTTGATGAGCGTATCTTTGGCCCCACGAAAGATTGGGAGTGTGCTTGTGGTAAATACAAGCGCATTCGCTATAAAGGGCGTGTCTGCGAACGTTGTGGTGTAGAAGTAACGCGTTCGAACGTTCGCCGCGAACGAATGGGACACATTGAGTTGGCAGCTCCTGTCACTCATGTGTGGTATTTCAAAGGAATTCCAAGCCGCATGGGCTTAGTGCTTGATTTAAGTCCACGTTTACTAGAAGAAGTCATTTATTTCGCATCTTATATTGTCACAGATCCAGGTGACACTATGTTGGAATATAAGAGTCTTCTATCAGAAACAGAGTACCGGGAGCGTAAACGTGAATACGGCAATCGTTTCACAGCGAAGATGGGTGCTGAAGCTATCCGTGATTTATTACGGGATGTAGATGTTGAAGCAGAAGTGAAGATGCTTAAGGAAGAATTACGTACAGCAACAGGTCAGAAACGGACTCGTGCCGTACGTCGTCTTGAAATCTTAGACTCTTTCTTAAAGTCAGGGAATCAGTTAACGTCTATGATTATGGAAGCTTTACCTGTTATTCCACCAGAACTTCGCCCGATGGTCCAACTAGAAGGTGGACGTTTCGCAACAAGTGACTTAAATGATCTATACCGTCGCGTAATCAATCGAAATAATCGTTTGAAGCGCTTATTAGACTTAGGAGCGCCAAACATTATCGTCCAGAATGAGAAACGTATGCTTCAAGAAGCAGTTGACTCATTGATTGATAACGGCCGACGTGGTCGTGCCGTTACTGGGCCAGGTAATCGCCCACTGAAATCTCTTTCCCATATGTTGAAAGGGAAGCAAGGACGCTTCCGTCAAAACTTACTAGGGAAACGTGTCGACTACTCAGGTCGTTCAGTAATTGTTGTTGGTCCAAATTTAAAGATGTACCAATGTGGTTTGCCTAAGGAAATGGCTATTGAGCTCTTCAAACCTTTTGTAATGAAAGAATTAGTAGAGCGTGAAATAGCCGGAAACGTCAAAATGGCGAAGAAAATGATTGAACGCTTAGACGATGCAGTCTGGTCAGTGGTTGAAGATGTGATTAAAGAACATCCGGTATTACTTAACCGCGCACCTACCTTACACCGTTTGGGCATTCAAGCGTTTGAACCGGTACTAGTTGAAGGTAAAGCCATTCGCTTGCATCCGCTTGTTTGTGAGGCGTATAACGCTGACTTTGATGGGGACCAAATGGCTGTCCACGTACCTTTATCTGAAGAAGCCCAAGCCGAAGCACGTATGCTGATGCTTGCAGCCCAGCATATTCTGAACCCGAAAGACGGGAAGCCAGTTGTTACACCGTCTCAGGATATGGTTTTAGGTAACTATTACTTAACGCTTGAAGAAGCTGGCCAAAAAGGCGAAGGAATGCTTATTAGTAGTGCTAATGAAGCGGTCTTGGCTTATGAGAATGGTTATGCCCACTTACATACGCGGGTAGCTGTTCCAGCGAAGTCACTTGCTGATGAAGGGAAACCATTTACTTCATGGCAGGAAGAACGCTTAATGGTTACGACAATCGGTAAGTTGATTTTCAATGAAATCATGCCGAAGGAATTCCCGTACTTAAATGAACCAACGATGGATAACTTGACCAATCGGACTCCAGATAAGTATTTCTTAGAACCAGGAACAGACGTTAAAGAAGCGATTGAAGCGATGGAACTGGTGGATCCTTTCAAGAAGAAGAACTTAGGAAACATCATTGCTGAAGTTTTCAAACGTTATAAAGTAACAGAAACGTCTAATATGTTGGACCGCATGAAAGATTTAGGTTACCATTACTCAACCCAAGCAGGTATTACGGTTGGGGTGGCAGATGTTATTCGTCTAGAGAGTAAACATCAAATCCTTGAAGAAGCACACGAACATGTTGAGAAAATTACGAAACAATACCGTCGCGGTTTGATTACCGAAGATGAACGTTATAACAGTGTTATTCGGACATGGGAGAAAGCCAAAGATGATATTCAAGACGATCTAGTTGAAGAGCTTCCTCGTTTGAACTCTATCAATATGATGTCGGATTCTGGAGCTCGGGGTAACATCTCTAACTTTACCCAACTTGCTGGAATGCGCGGTAACATGGCCGCTCCTAGTGGTAAGATTATCGAGTTACCGATCACCTCTAACTTCCGGGAAGGTTTGTCTGTCTTAGAGATGTTTATCTCTACGCACGGTGCCCGTAAAGGGATGACTGATACGGCCCTTAAGACGGCTGACTCAGGTTACCTTACACGCCGTCTGGTAGACGTGGCCCAAGACGTTATTGTACGTGAAGATGATTGTGGTACCGATAAAGGGGTCGAAATCGAAGCAATTCGTGACGGCAACAGTATTACAGAATCCCTTGCAGAGCGTATGATTGGTCGTTATACGATGAAGACAATCTACCATCCAGAAACTGGCGAAGTGATTATTGGTGCTAACCAATTGATTACAGAAGACATCGCTAATCAAGTAACAGCAGCAGGGATTGAATCAGTTTCGATTCGTTCTGTCTTTACATGTAATACAAACCACGGTGTATGTAAGCATTGTTATGGCCAAAACCTCGCGACCGGCGAAGAAGTGGAAGTCGGTGAAGCAGTTGGTACGATTGCTGCACAATCAATCGGTGAACCGGGTACCCAACTTACTATGCGTACCTTCCACACGGGTGGTGTTGCCGGTGGTGGCGATATCACACAAGGTTTACCGCGTATACAGGAGATTTTCGAAGCGCGTAATCCGAAAGGACAAGCTACAATTACAGAAGTGGCCGGCGTTATCGAATCAATCGAGGAGAAGGCTTCAGACCGTACGAAAGATATTACCGTACGAGGCATTACAGATACTAGAACATATAATATTCCTTTCCAAGCTCGCCTGAAAGTAACCGAAGGCGATCAAGTGGAACGTGGCCAAGCCCTTACAGAAGGTTCAATCGATCCAAAAGAATTACTTCGTGTAACGGATGTACTCACAGTTGAGAAGTATTTATTGAATGAAGTACAAGGGGTTTATCGCGGCCAAGGGGTGGAAATTGGCGATAAGCACGTTGAGGTGATGATTCGTCAAATGCTTCGCAAAGTTCGGGTAATGGACCCAGCAGGTACGGATATTCTACCAGGAGCAATGATGGATATTTCTGACTTTACACGTGCTAACGAAGAGACCATTCGTGCCGGTGAAACACCAGCAACAGCTCGTCCAGTCTTACTTGGAATTACCAAAGCTGCCTTGGAAACTAATTCATTTATTTCGGCTGCATCCTTCCAAGAGACAACACGTGTCTTAACAGATGCCGCTATTCGTGGAGATCAAGACCACCTAATCGGCTTGAAAGAGAACGTTGTAATAGGTAAGCTAATTCCAGCAGGAACTGGTATGCAACGTTACCGCGATATTCAAACGAATACAGCGCATGAGCGCGAATTACAAGCGATTGCTTTGCAAGAAGCACAAGAACAAGCGGATGAATCAGAAGTAGACGAAGCGACTGTTCTTAACGAAAACTAAGAATAAAACCTATAGGCTAACAGAAGCCTATAGTGACCCCAAAAAGTTAGACTAGATTTTATGAAGAGTTACCCCAATAATGGGTAGCTCTTTTTTGTGTTTCTGAAAGATTCAATAAAGATATAAAACTTAAGTTGCTTCAAGGTGACCGATTTCGCAAGAACAGAGAAGCTGCTAATTGACCTAACCAAAACATCTCATCAGACATCCAAGCTTGTCAAGAGGAAGAGCGAAGCGGCTCTTGATAAGTCTGGATGGTTTGTGAAACCATTGAGGTTAGGTGATTTGCGACATGTTTAGGCACTTAAAAGTAATTGTTGTTGTCTGTATTCAATAGGACTTAAATAGCCTAATTTCTCTTTAATCCTATCTTCATTGTAGTAACGAATATAGTCGTGGATAGCTTGTTCCAGTTCCCTACGGCTACGATAAACTTTCCCATAAAACATTTCTTGTTTCATGATGCCGAAGAAGTTCTCCATCGGCGCATTATCTAAACAATTTCCCTTTCGGGACATACTCTGGAAAATCTGATGATCTTTCAATAATTGTTGATAGTCGTTCATTTGATAAGCCCAGCCTTGGTCCGAATGAAAGGTTCGTCTAAATTGGCAATCTTTTGTAGCTTCAACGGCTTCTTCGAAGGCTTCCATCATACTTTCCTTATTAGGTTGTTTTGAGATTTTATAGCTAATGACTTCCAGATTAAACAAGTCAATAAAGGGATCTAAATACAACTTTTTCAATTGATACTGTCCTGAATCATCAGCTTCATAATAATGGAACTCCGTTGTATCCGTCACAATTTTTTGGTGTGGAATAGAACTTGTAAATCTACGATTTAAGCGGTTAGGTGCTTTCTCACCAATATCACCTTGATAGGAGTTGTATTTCCGTGATTTTCGAGTAAATGAGGTCACTTGTAGATTCATTTCTTTCATCAATCGTTGAACTTTTTTCTTATTGACGGTATAACCACGACGACGTAACTCCGCATGAACACGGCGATAACCGTAGTTTTCATGTGCTTGACGAATATCAAGAATTTCTTCTTTTAATGCTTCGTCTTTATTGGGTCTATTCAAACACTCTAATTGATAATAATAGGTTGCCTTAGGAAAATCTAAAGTCTTCAGTATCAGCGTCAAAGAATACTCTGTAGACTCATGGAGATTACGGATGGCCATCACTTCTTGTTGTCGTGTTGCCGCTTGTCTGCTTCCCGCAACCTCCTCAATTCCTTTAAAAATTTATTCTCAATATCTAGCATTTGAATGCGTTCTTCTTGTTCTTTAATGATTTCCTTTAAGGCATCTGGATCACTCGGTAAAGGCGTCTTTTTGGGATTTTGTGGATTCTTTTTCTGTGAATTAGACATGGTAGTTGGCCTCCCTATTGGTCTAGATAAGCCATCAATACCGTCTTCCTTAAAGGCTCGCATCCAATTTGCGATTAAGCTTGGATTATTGATCCCTAATTGGATACCGACTTCGCGATAGCTTAATTCTGTAGTTAAGTACAATTCTATCGCATATAGCTTGGTTTCTAAAGGATAAGACTGTCTTGTTGACTTAACTTGAAGGCCTTCTAAGCCGAAATCTTGATAATTATGGATCCATCGTTTCACTATTGACTGAGCGATTTGATATTTTTTCGCTAAAGTCCTAAATCCGCCTTTTCCAGCTTCGTAGTCAGTAACAATTTGAAGTTTCGTTTCTAAACTATACTTGGTCATAAAAATACCCCCAAAAGTTAGATTTTTTGGTCTAACTTTTGGGGGTCGGCTCAGCCTATAGGTTTTTTCTTTTAGATGAAATCTACTATAATAAGAAGTAGAGGAGTGATAACAATGAAGGTGACTTATGAAGGGCACGCAGTCGTGACGGTTGAGTTAGAAGATGGCACGTCGATAATTTTCGATCCGTTTATTACGGGAAACCCCTTTACACAACTTGCAGCGGATGAGATTAAGGTGGATTATATCCTGTTGACTCATGCCCATGAAGATCATGTTGGCGATACAGTCGATATTGCGAAGCGGAATGATGCAACTGTCATTACGACGGTAGAACTAGCGGGCTACCTTGCCAGCAAAGGCTTGAAGACTCATGGCATGCAGCCAGGAGGGGCCTATCATTTCGATTTCGGTGAGGTAAAGATGTTTCCAGCTATCCATGGTTCTTCCTTAGAAATTGATGGGGTACCTACTACGCTAGGATTAGCTACCGGGATAATGCTGAAGGCGGATAATAAGACGATATATCATGTTGGTGATACAGCCTTATACAGTGATATGAAACTTATCGGCGAGCGCGAGAATATTGCATTAGCTTTTGTGCCAATCGGAGACAATTTCACCATGGGCCCAGAGGATGCAGTATTAGCCAGCGAATGGTTGGCAGCCGCCAAAGTTGTTCCAATGCACTATAATACCTTCCCGCTCATTGAACAAAATCCAGAGAGCTTTATCCAAGCATTGCCTGAAGGAGTCGGTTATTTACCTGAAATCGGTGAAGAGATTCCTTTCTAAGAAGACTATAAAGAGACGCGCAGAGAATTCTGGTCGTCTCTTTTTACCTATTTACCCATCAAAGGAAGGATACCGGCGTGTGGATTAGTATTCAGTGTGCAAATACCAAGACATAAAAGCTTAACACAATAAATGGAACAAAAGGGATAGGTTTCCTAATGTCTTTAGTAATTACCAGAGCATAAACTAAAGCAGACAGACTAGCAAGCAATAATAATATGGGGGCTTGGTGATTGGGTATTAGGGCCAATAGTAAAGTAAATAATTTAATATCTGCTCCACCAATTTTGTCGGGGAATAACATATAACCTAACCATAATAAGGCAACAATAAGAAGTGAAATGAGATGATTGGATAAGATAAATTCTATAACTTTCATATAATAGAAAGAGACTAATCCAAGTAACATAAGTTGTAAGAAATCAGGAACCCATAAG